>NZ_AKJO01000069.1:0-46314 GCF_000282295.1 Pseudomonas sp. GM33 | reverse complement strand
GCCGGCTTGCTGGCGATGGCGGGCTGGCGGATTTTGTTGGTGGTGCACGCGTTCCCCTGTAGGAGCTGCCGAAGGCTGCGATCTTTTGATCTTGATCTTCAGCAATTTCCAGATCGCAAAAGCAAAATCAAGATCAAAAGATCGCAGCCTTCGGCAGCTCCTACAGATCTGTTTTCCCCCGGGATTGCGTGAAGAACCTTTTAATAGGGGAGGGGGACTCAGTAGCAAAACCCGCTAAACAGGACATCAATCAGCATTTCCATGGCATGTCGTAATCGAGTGATTGTGAAGTCAGGACGACGTTCTGCTGATCTGCAAAAACCCTCAATCCGCTTCCGGAACTTTTTCTTTAAGTGATGTCAATTTGATAGCGTGTCGCGATGTTTGTTGAAACAGGATCACCCAGCGCCAGGCTGTTTCCTGGCAAGCCCAAGGAAGTGTGAAATGAAACTGATTCTTGCGATGTTGTTGATGTTCAGCGGTTACGCGTTTGCCGGTTGCAACAGCATCAATGATCTTGACCAGCGAGCCTATTGCAGTGCCAAGCAGAGCGGCCGGGGCAGCGATTGCAACAGCATCAATGATCTTGGTTTGCGTGCGCAGTGCAGCGCACAGGTGGGAGATGGTTCTTGCAATAGCATCAATGATCTCAACCAGCGAGCCTATTGCAGTGCCAGGCAGAGCGGCCGCAGCAGCGATTGCAACGGCATCAATGATCTTGGTTTGCGTGCGCAGTGCAGCGCAGAGGTGGGAGGTGGTTCTTGCTATAGCATCAATGATCTCAACCAGCGAGCCTATTGCAGTGCCAGGCAGAGCGGCCGCAGCAGCGATTGCAATGGCATCAATGATCTTGGTTTGCGTGCGCAGTGTGCGTCCGAAGTGGACTGATTGGGTATATTGGATGAGTGTCCCCTATCGGCCGTTTTCTGCCTGTCACCAGGGGACATCCATCAATCCAGGGCTGCCCTTCGCGAAAGGCAGCCAGCGGTCAGAATCGGTCTTCTCTGCGCCTCATGAACTCGACTTTCAGGCGCGCTTGGGGAGCTTCCAGTTCGGGCGGATGAAGTGGCATGTGTAGCCATTCGGTATGCGTTCGAGGTAATCCTGGTGCTCTGGTTCCGCTTCCCAAAAAGGCCCGGCCGGTTCTATTTCGGTGACTACTCGACCTGGCCAAAGGTGTGAAGCATCGACATCGGCAGCGGTGTCCTCGGCAATGTCGCGTTGCTGTTCATTGAGGTAATAGATCGCCGAACGATAGCTGGGGCCCTGGTCATTACCCTGACGGTTGGGTGTGCTGGGGTCGTGTATCTGGAAGAAGAACTCAAGGATCTGCCGGTAGCTGATCACGGCAGGGTCGAAGACGATCTCGATGGCTTCGGCGTGGTTGCCATGGTTGCGATAGGTGGCATTCGGCACATCGCCGCCGGTATAACCGACCCGCGTGTGCAGCACACCGGGATAGCGCCGCAGCAGATCCTGCATGCCCCAGAAGCAGCCGCCGGCGAGAATGGCAGTTTCGGTTTGTCTGGTCATGGTCTGTCCTTCCTCTCGGGCACGTTGTGTATAGCCACTGTTATGAGGGCGTGTTGGCCAATTCCAAGGTTTCGCGCAAACAGGACTGGAATGACCACTCCTGGCCGCTTGAAGACATTCGGGTATAGGCAAAGCGTGGCACAGTTTGCGGAGATATTTCGACGTCGCAGCGTCGCCGCGGCAAGGGTTTCTATTGAGTTGGCATGGTTGGCGAATAGTCGATGCGAGAGAAATAAATCTCATTTGCCATTTATTTGGCGCTCCTCTGACGCTCGTCTGAAAAACGTCGGATAAATGACGTTTTGCGTTGTTCTTTTACCCTCCTGACCTAGGCTCAAGCCATGTGGGGAGGAGGTGAAGTCCATGCGCAAATTATTGATTGGCTCGTCGATGCTGGCCTGTCTGGTGGTGCTGGGCGGCTGGTTGAGTCGACCACAGCCGTTGCCGGTCAGGCTGCTGGAGGTTGAGCGCGGGCCGGTGGAGACGCTGGTGGCCAACACCCGCGCGGGGACGCTGAAGTCCTGTCGACGCTCGCATCTGTCCTTCAATGTCGGCGGCCAGGTTGCCGAGTTGCTGATCGCCGAGGGCCAGCGGGTCCAGGCGGGTCAGGTGCTCATGCGCTTGCGGCAGGACGAGCAGCAGGCCCGGTTGCAGGAGGCCGAGGCGCGGCTGGAGGCCCAACGCAACGCCCGCGAACAGCGCTGCCAGCAGGCTCATCTGGACCGGCGCGACCTCGATCGCCTGGGCCAGTTGGCCGACCGCAAGCTGGTTGCCGCCGATCGCCTCGATCAGGCCGAGACCAAGGCTAACCTGGCGAAGCTGATGTGCAATGCCAGTAACGTGCTGATCCGCGAGGCCGACGCCAGCCTGCAGTTGCAGCGTTCACTGCTGGAGCAGGCGACCCTGCGTGCGCCATTCGCCGGCATAGTCGCAGAAATCAACGGCGAACTCGGCGAGTTCGTCACCCCTTCGCCGCCGGGTATTCCCACGCCGCCGGCGGTCGACCTGATCGACGACAGTTGCCTGTATGTCGAGGCACCGATCGATGAAGTGGACGCTGCCCGGGTTCGCCCCGGAACCGCGGTGCGGATCACCCTGGATGCCTTCCGTGGCCAGCAATTCGCTGGCCGCGTCAGCCGCATCGCACCCTATGTGCGTGAACTGGAGAAGCAGGCGCGCACCGTCGATGTCGAGGTGCGCTTCGACCAGCCGCCGGCCAATCTGGTTCTGCTCACCGGCTATAGCGCCGATGTCGAGATCCTCCTCGAGCAGCGCGAAAGTGTTTTGCGCATCCCCACCGAGACCCTGCTGGAGGGGCAGCGCGTGCTGCGCTATGACCCCAGCGCCCGGGTGTTGCGCGAGGTGGCGGTGCAAACCGGGTTGAGCAACTGGCGCTGGACCGAGGTGCTCGCAGGGCTGGACGAGAACGCGCGCATAGTCGCCAGCCTCGAGCAGGAAGGGCTCAAGGATACCGTGGCGGTGATCCCGGTGGATGCGGCGGAGACCAGGCAATGATCCGCCTGCGCGGCGGCAGCCGCACCTTCCAGTTGGGCGAGCAGCAGGTGATGGGGCTGGACGGCCTGGATCTGGACATCGCCGCCGGTGACTACATGGCGGTGATGGGCCCGTCGGGCTCGGGCAAGTCGACCCTGCTGAACATCCTCGGTTTGCTCGATGCGCCGAGCGCCGGTGAGTACTGGCTGCAGGGCGAGGCCACGGCGACGCTGAGCGAGGCACGGCGCGCCCAACTGCGCAGCCAACTGATAGGTTTCGTGTTCCAGTCCTACCACTTGATCGCACGGCTGACGGTGCTGGAAAACATCGAGCTGCCGATGGTCCTCGCCGGCATCGGCACGGCGCAACGGCACAAGCGCAGCAGCCAATTGGTGGAGCGCCTGGGGCTGGGCGATCGCATTGCCCACCGCCCGGGCGAGCTGTCCGGCGGTCAGCGCCAGCGCGTCGCCATTGCCCGGGCGATGGTCATGCAACCGGCGCTGTTGTTGGCCGACGAGCCCACCGGCAATCTCGATAGCCAGGCCGGCGCCGAAGTCTTCAGCCTGCTGGAGGAGCTCAACGACGAGGGGTTGACCCTGATAGTGGTGACTCACGACGTCAGCCTGGGCGCCCGCGCGCAGCGCCAGTTGCACATGCGTGACGGGCGGATCCACAGTGCTGCGTCGCAGCAGGCGCTGGCCTGATGCGTGCCGCCGATGCCCTGGCCTTCTGGCTCGGCGCCTTGCGTGGGCATCGCTCGCGCAGCCTGATGTTGCTGCTGGCCATCGCTATCGGGGTGGTTGCGGTCAATCTGCTCACCGGTCTCGGTGCGGGCGCGCGGGCCTTCGTCCTGAACGAGTTCTCGCTGCTCGGGCGCGACATCCTGATCGTTTTCCCGGGCCGCAAGGAAACCACGGGGCGCATGCCGCCGCTCACCGGCCTGACGCCGCACGAGTTGACCTTGCAGGACGTACAGGTCATCACCCGGTTGCCGGGCATCCGCCGGGTGGCGCCGATGCAGGCCGGGCAGATGGAGGTGATAGTCGGTAACCGCAATCGTGAGGTGCTGACCCTGGGCACCACGCGTGACTTCTTCGCCATTCGCCAACTGACGGTCGTCCAGGGCCAGCCCCTGCCAGCGCTGGACCCTGAGCAGGGCGAGGCGGTCTGCGTGATCGGCGGCAAACTCCGGCGCGAGCTATTCGGTGCGCGCCCGGCCCTGGGTGAATGGTTGCGCGCCGGCGACCGGCGCTTCCGGGTGGTCGGTATCCTCAGTGAGCGGGGTGAATCCCTGGGGATGGATTTCGCCGAAATGTTGATCATCCCGGTGGCCAGTGCCCAGGCCTTGTTCAATCGCGAGGGGTTGTTGCGGGTGTTTGTCGAGGTGCGTGGACCTAGCTTTCTCGAGCGCAGCAAGCGGCAGATACTCGCCGCGCTCAAGGAGCGCCACGAGGGTGAGGAAGACATCACCCTGATCAGCCAGGACAGCCTGCTCAGCGCCTTCGACGAGATACTCACGGTGCTGACCCTGGCGGTGGCCGGGATTGCCGCGATCAGCCTGCTGGTGGCAGGCATCCTGATCATGAACGTGACCTGGATTGCGGTGAGCCAGCGCAGCGCCGAGATCGGCCTGCTCAAAGCCATAGGTGTGACGGCGGCGCAGTTGCGCCTGCTGTTCCTCGGCGAGGCGGCGCTGCTCGCCCTGGCGGGGGCGCTGGCGGGGCTGCTGCTGGCCGAAACCTTGCTCTGGCTGGGGCGCCTGGCGTTCGATTTGCCGCTCTATGCACCCTGGTGGGCGCGCGCTAGCGCGGTGCTGCTGGCACTCGTCACGGCGATGCTGTTCGCCTGGCTGCCGGCCGCTCGGGCCTCGGCGCTGGAGCCGGTGGCGGCGCTACGCCCGCCGGGAGCGCACTGATGCGCTGGCAAGATGGTTTCCGGCTGACCAGCTCGGCGCTGACCTGTCGACCCTTGCGCAGCCTGCTGACCCTGCTCGGGATAGCGATCGGGATAGCCGCCGTGGCGCTGCTCACGGCCATAGGCGAAGGCGTGCGCGGTTATGTGCTGGAGAACTTCTCGCAGTTTGGTACGCGGATCATCACCGTGCGCCCGGGCAAGACCCAGACCAGCGGCCTCGGCGGTCTGCTCGGCAGCGTACGGCCACTGACCATCAGTGATACCGACGCCCTGCGGCGCTTGCCGCATGTCGAGGCGGCGGTGCCGATCATTCCGGGCAGCGGGGATATCCAGTACGGTCAACTGAGCCGGCGCAGCGACATTCTCGGTGGCGGCCATCAGCTGGCGCAGGCCTGGCGCATGCAACTGAGCCTGGGCGAGTTCCTGCCCGTGGCCCGTGACGGTCGTTCGCCGCCCTATGTGGTGCTCGGCCATCAGCTGCGTGTCGAGCTGTTCGGTGCACGCAATCCGCTGGGCGAGCTGGTCCGCGTCGGCGGCGTGCGTTTCCGGGTGATCGGCGTGATGGCGCAGAAGGGCCAGTTGCTCGGCTTCAACCTCGACGATATCGCCTACATCCCGGTGGATTGGGCCGAAAGCCTGTTCAACCGCACCGGGGTGGTCAAAGTCCATGTGGTGTTCGGCGCCGGCACCACTTCGCGGGCGTTGAGTCAGCAGATTCGTCAGGTGCTCGGCGAACGGCACGGCGAGGAGGACTTCAGCCTGAGCACCCAGGACGACATGCTGCGCAGCTTCAATCGTGTTCTCGGCACCCTGAGCCTGGCCATCGGTGCCTTGGGGGGCATTTCCCTGTTGGTCGGCGCCGTCGGCATTCTTACCATCATGACCACCACTGTGGGCGAGCGCACGGCGGAAATCGGCCTGTTGCGGGCGATTGGTGCCAGTCCGCGGCAGGTGCTCGGGCTGTTTCTCGCCGAAGCGACGCTGCTGTCCCTGGCTGGTGGTTTGCTGGGCTTGCTGTTGATGGGCCTGCTGCTCGGGCTACTGCACCTGGCCATGCCGAGCCTGCCCTTGGCGCTGCAGCCGCTGTTTCTGCTGCTGGCACTGCTGCTGGCGGCGGTGCTCGGCATTCTCGCCGGCCTGGCGCCGGCACTGCGGGCGGCCCGCCTGCATCCGGTGGCGGCTCTGCGCAGTGAATAGCGGCCAGGCCAATGAGCCTGACGGGCTGGCTGTACGCTGGGTGACGATAACGAAAACGCCGGCGCTGGGCCTAATGCCGATCAGTTAAGCCCCGGACATTGTGGGAGCGAGCTTGCTCGCGATGGCAGACGGTCAGGCACCCCTTGTTTGACTGTCCAGCCGTCATCGCGAGCAAGCTCGCTCCCACAAGGTTTGCGGTGATCAAACGCTTAACTGACTGGCATTAGGCGCTGGGCCGGTGATTTTAATGGGGTGGCGGCGGCAAAAACCGAGTGCAAAACTCCGGCAGCAAGTCCTCGGAATTCAGAGTGTCCGTAGAGGATACGTTCCTACGGGTTTACGTTGATCATTGTTTCGGGTGATCGCTTAGGGTCGGATAGCGACGGTCAAGCATCGACCGTCACTATGGATAATCAGACTTCCGTTTGTTCCGCCATTTCCAGGGCATCATCGACCTCGATTCCCAGGTATCTGACAGTGCTTTCAAGCTTCGTATGACCAAGCAGTAGTTGAACTGCTCTCAGGTTCTTCGTCCTGCGATAGATCAACGAAGCCTTGGTTCTCCTTAGCGTGTGGGTTCCGTACATGGTTGGATCAAGGCCAATGGCTGTCACCCAAGCTGTAACTATTCGAACGTATTGCCTAGTGGAAAGATGGTCCGAGGCGTGCAACGGGCTCGGGAACACGTTGAGGGGAGAACAAGGATGGATCAGTCACAATGGCTGGTGGTCGCTATTCGACCCACAGCTGCCCCTCGAAATCTTGAGCGATAGCGCCGAAAGCAGTCAGTCAACGAATGAGGGGGCAGTTGAGCCATAGGCAGGCCGGAGGCGAACGGTAGCGGCTGTACCTGTGGAACGCTGGCCGAATGGCCCAAGCTGCCTGATTTTGGGCTGCTACAATCAAACGGCGTGCCGCCGCGGTGCTGTCGCAGGGGTCCAGTCGCCACAAAGTTTGCCCCTTCTTTTCCGCATGTTTTTCGGCATCCATTCACGTATTCACGGAGTTTGGAGGTTGAACATGTCGACTGAATCTTGCGCTGCCAGCCGAAGAAATGATCGGGTCAAGGAAACTGATCGTCGATCCTTAACCGTTTTACTGGGCGTCGGGGCAGCCTTCCTGATGCTGGCGGGTAACGCTCAGGCGCAGCAGGTGGCGATCCCTACAACCGCCAGCGAAGTTCCCGGCCCGGCGAGCGGCACCGCCATGACCACGGCCTACGTGCAATCGGTGGGGCGCATGGCCTACCTGTGGGGCTGGCCGCTGGTCAACATGGCCAACCGCGGCAACGCTTTTTCGAAGGCCCCCGAACCCGGCTTGCTGGGCGGCGTGATACCGATCGCATTCAACCGGAACGCAATGTTGACCGGGTACGTCAGCCCGGACCAAACCTTCATCGCTTGCCCCAACCAGGATGTCGCGTACGGCGCCGGCTTCATGACGCTGGACAAAGAGCCCATCGTCTTCCAGGTCCCGGATTTCGGTGATCGTTTCTGGGTCTTCGCCCACTATGACGCGCGCACCGACGAATTTTCCGAGATCGGTAAGGCCTACGGCACCAAACCCGGCTTCTACATGATGGTCGGCCCAAACTGGAAGGGCGAAACTCCAGCCGGCATTACGGCAGTGGTGCGCTCCTCCACGTCGCTGGCCTTTGTCGTTCCGCGTATCTTCATCGATGACAGCGCTGAGGACCAAAAAGCCGTCCAGCCGGTGATCAGCCAGATCGTCTATTACCCGTTGTCGGAGTTCGACGGCAAGATGAAGTCCAAGGACTGGAGCAAGCTACCGCATTTCCCCACGCCGAAGACCACCGGCAAGGGGGAGGCCTCGTGGGTGAACCCGGAAACCTTCTTCGACGAACTACCTGCGGTGATGAAAAGCGTGCCGCCGCTGCCAGGCGAGGAAGCCCTCTATAACTGGATCGGTAGTGTGCTGGACGCAGCCGCCAAGGACCCGAAAATCATGCAGACGCTCAAGGCAACCGCTGTCGGTGCTGAGCACGAGATGATTTCGCCGTTCCTGCGGTGGAACAACAACGGTCGTGCCGCCGGCAATGGTTGGAATTCGCCGGTGAACAACGCCCAATGGGGAACCGACTACCTCAATCGGACCGCCTCCGCCAAGTCGAACATGTACGACAACCGCCCGGAAGAGACGAAATATATCTACACGGACAACGATAGTCAGGGCAAGCAGCTCAACGGAAACAACACCTATGCCGTCACCTTTGGCAAGGGCCAGCTGCCACCGGTCAAGGGCTTCTGGTCGCTCACGCTATACAACGACGTCCACCTGTTTCATCCCAACGCGCTAAAGCGCAATTCGCTGGGCACGAAGAACAAGAATCTCAAATACAACCCGGACGGGTCGCTGACGCTCTATGCCGGCGCCAAGACGCCCGGCAAGGACAAGGAAAGTAATTGGCTGCCGGCCCCCAGCGGCCCATTCTCGCTCTACATCCGTGCCTATTGGGCCGACAAAGCCATACTCGACGGCACGTGGCAGCCACCGGCCATCGCGACAGTGAAGTGATCAAACGGCAGAGGACGCAACCATGAATCCAAAGAACTTGATCGCCGCTGCGCTCGTGAGCGCGTTAGTAATGGGCGAATTGGCAATGCAGGCCTCCGCTCAGGAAGTCAGCTTCAATAAACTCGCCGACCTGCCGTTCACGCAAGGCCGACCCACGAAGGAGGCCGCGCAGATACTACGCGACGAATTGCTTTTTCAACGGGCGACACAGACGTATCTCTGGGCGCTGCCTTTGATCAACACCCTCGGCATGCAGGTGGGCTCGGAAAAGACATTCGGCGCTGGCTACAACGTCTTGCCGATCTGGAAGCGCAGACTTGACGCCAAGACCCTGGTGACGACCCCCAACTCCGATGTCCTTTACGCGATGAGCTACATCGACTTGGGAAGGGATGGACCGCTGGTGATGGAAGCGCCGCCTGAGTTGCAAGGCATCCTGCTGGATGTCTGGCAGCGTCCCATCCCGGTCGATGGTGGCAAGTTCTTTGGAGACGTTGGTCTGTTTGGACCGGATGAGGGAAAGGGCGGCAAGTTTCTCCTCTTGCCACCCGGCTACAAGGGCGAAGTGCCGGACGGCTATTACGTGTACCGCTCTGCCACAAACAATGTCTTTGTCTTTCTGCGCGGGTTCTATAAAGACCCGAAGAATCTGACGCCGGCGGTTACGCATCTTGAACAGACAAAGATATATCCACTGAACGGCGCGGCCGGGGCGAAACCGATGACATACCCCGATGCCTCCGGCGTCCCGGTCAACATGCTGCCGAGCAGCGACGGCAATGCCTTCGATCAACTCAAGCTGCTCGTGGACAGTGAAGGCGCCAACCTCGCCGGTCCCGATTGGCTCGGCATGCTGGCGGCGATCGGCATCGTCAAGGGGCAGCCCTTCAATCCTGACGCGCAAACACGCGAGATCCTCGATCGGGCCGCCAAGACCGGCTACGAGATGAGCCGTGTCATTGGCTTTTCAGACAAGGCGAATGGTCTCTCGTATAGAGTCTATCCAGACCGCCAGTGGCTTAATCCTTTCGCCGACGGTACTCCCGCAAATCCGGGCGGGTCGAAGAATGACAGTTGGGAAAATGTCGCCGGAGCCTATCCGTACCTGGCCCTCGATGCTCGAATCTGGATGTTCACCAACTACTACTCGATAAGCCCGGGAATGATGTCCCAAACCCCAGGCAAGGGTGCCAAATATATGATCAGTTTCACCGACAGCGGGGGCACGCCCTTGTCGGGTGATACCAGCTATCACCTGAGCCTGCCGGCCAACATTCCTGCCGCCTTGTTCTGGTCGGTGACGCTTTACGATGCCGCCAATGCTTCCGGTCTCGACAACGGCCAGCCGTTCCCCTCGCTCGGTTCGCGTGACAAGCCGGTGCAAAACGCCGACGGCAGCACCGACCTCTACCTCGGACCCAAAGCACCCGAAGGCAAGCAAGCCAACTGGCTCGCCACTGTGCCAGGCAAAGGTTATTTCGCCATCATCCGACTTTACGGCCCGAAGGAACCCGCTATCGATAAGAGCTGGAAGCCCGGTGATATCGAGCAGGTGAAGTGACGTTGGCCTGTCGATGTCGGGAGGTAAACATAATGCGGATGAGATCACCAACGAGGGAGGCTTTTAGCCGAGACCCTAGAGTGGCAATTTCTGACCGATTTCTGCCCGTTGCGAAGGGCCACAACGCATTGTCAGGCGCATTCCACGGAATGCTCCATTTAAAGAATTTCACCCTCGGGCGCACGGAAGGCCTTGCTGTAGTAGCCGGATTGGTCGAAACAGCAAACCTGCTTCTTGCCGGATGCAAGCATATCGCAAGCATCACCAATTCGTTTTGCGCGCGTCTTGAGTTGCTTGGCTGAAGTAATCCAATGTATCCAGTCTACTCGTGCGATGGTCGTCGTATTGTTCCAAACCTTACGAGCCTCAGGAGTGGCTTCCAGAGCCTCCTGAAAATCGGCTGGGATGTCTGGCTCGGGTTCTTTCTTCACAGGGGTTAGCTCTAGTGTAACGACATCCCCAACGGCTATGCCTGCGGCTTCGAGTAACTCTCTACTGACCTGCAGCCAATGGCTCAGCTGACCATCCGGCTCAAGGGTCGCCTGGAAAGGGTGCCCATTGATTGTGCCTTCAACTGTCGTCCTTCCTCGCCTCGGAAGCTGTTCACTCGCGTCTCTTGGCAGTACTAAGAACGCCCACGATGCATCATTACCCGGCTTTGCCGGACGAAGAAGCTTTGCTTCAAATCGGGATTTCACATCGATTGTTGTCATCGCAACTCCTCCAACTCATACGCCTAACTACTCACTCGCGGTATCACCTTCGGATTTAAACGCGACTTGGCCCTGAGAAAAGCGCGACATTGATAAGCCAGCATGGCTCAGCCCGTTCCGAACCCCTCTCAGGCGGGGAACCGGGCTATCCAGTGCCTGGCAATCTCCTCGCGCCGGCAGATCCACACCGCGTCGTGGCCTTGCACGTAATCGAGAAAGCGCGCCAGCGCCATCGCACGACCGGGATGGCCGCTGATCCGCCCATGCAGGCCGACGCTCATCATCTTCGGGTGTTGCGCGCCTTCCTGCCACAGCAGGTCGAACGCATCCTTGAGCAGCCGGAAGAAGTCTTCTCCGCAGGCGAAACCGTTCGGCAGCAGATAGCGGGCGTCGTTGTTGACCAGTGTGTAGGGGATCACCAGGTGGGCGGGTGAGCCCGGGAGCCAGTAGGGCAGGTCATCGTTGTAGGCGTCCGAGCTGTAGAGAAACCCGCCTTCCTCGCGCAACAGGCGACGGGTGTTCTGGCTGACCCTTCCTGTGTACCAACCGACGGGGCGTTTGCCGCAGGCCTGCTCGATCACGTCGAGGGTGAGGCGGATATGGCGCCGCTCCTGGTCTTCCGGCATGTCGCGATAGTCCAGCCAACGGTAGCCATGCCCGGCAATCTCATGCCCGGCTGCGCAGAGCGCCTGGCCGATCGCCGGGGTGAGTTCCAGCGCCCGGCCGACGGCGAAGGCGGTCAGCGGCAGGCCTCGGGCGCGGAACAGTTCCAGAATGCGCCACACACCTGCGCGCGATCCGTATTCGTACATGCCCTCGACGCTCAAGTCCGGTTCCCCCACGCGCGGCGGGCGGCCCGGTAGCTCGTGAAGCCAGGCCTCCGACTGGGGATCGCCATTGAGCAGGCAGGATTCCGCGCCTTCTTCGATGTTGAGTACGAACTGCACGGCAACGCGCGCTTCACCGGGCCATCGCGGGTGGGGTGGACGGCCGCCATAACCGATGAGGTCGCGGGCGGACATCAGCCCAGCTCGAAGGTGGTGACGCCGAACACACGTTCGTGCGCGATCGCCGGAGAAGGGCCGAGGTACATGCGTGCGCAGCCGAACACCTCGGTCATGCCCTGTTGGTGCACGAGCGCCATCGCGGCGGGGTTGTTCTCCGGGGCATCGAGAAACAGTGGGCCACCTTGCGCAAATTCCGCCAGGCGCGCGTAGAGGGCATTGGCCGCCAGGGCGTCATCGGCGAACAAGGGGCCGATCTTGCAGCCTTCCCGGCAGCGCCTTATCACGCCATAGCCGCTCAGCCTGCCCTCGCGCCGGCAACCCACGGCGAGTGCATCGGCCTGGGCTATCCACCCGCTCAGGAAGGTTGCGCGCGGGGCGGGGAAGCAGGTGCGGTCGTAATCGACCACCTGATCGAACGGAAAGGCGGCCAACGGGACGATGTCCTGGTCGTCTGCCTGGGAGGTCGTCGGGCGCTCGGTGACTTCGGCACGAAAACGCAGGTTGCGATGGGAGAAGACGAAACCACCCTTGGCGTAGTAGTCCTGCATCGCGAAGACGCCGTCCATGCCGATGCTCGCGCCCGGGTGCAGGCGGGCGAGGAGTCGCTCGCGGCGTGCGTGCCAGAGGGTATTGCCCAGGCCCTGGCTGCGGTACTCAGGCCGGACGATGAAAAAACCCATGAAACCGAATTCGCCATGGTAGGAGGTGATGGCGCCGCCGCCGATCAATTCGCCGTCCCGGGACGCCGCGATGAAGGCGGCAGGGTCCGTGGCCCAGAACAGCTCGGCATCGTGAAGGCCGGGATTCCAGCCCTCACGGGCAGCCCACTCGACGAGTTCGTCCAGTTCGGGACGGGTCATGTTGCGTATGACCAGCTGATTCGACACCGTGAAATTCTCCTCAGACGCTAATCGAGCGTGTGGTCCATCCCCGCCCGGAACCCTTTCGGTATAGCTTCAACCCGAGTATTGATCCAGCTCGTCACGTCGCCTTGAGGCGTTCAGCGGGGCGCTTTCAAAAAGCGCTGTTCATGATCAGGATCCGGCAACAGGCAGGTGTCGTATTTCCCGAAGAGGCGATAGCGATTGAGCGCAATGCGGTCGTAGGCCCAATCTCGAAGTGGGCGAGGGATGATGCGCAATAGGTTCACGGGGCGCCAGATTGCGGGCAACTGGGCAAAGATTTCGAAAAATGCTTGCGAACGCTCCCAGTAGTATCGGTCGCGGATCACCGCCATGCTGTGGAATTGATCCATGGGCAAACCTGCCCAGGCGAGCAGAGCCTGCCCCTCGGGTGACTGAACCGCCGCCAACCGCACGCGCCGCTGACGGTCATGGCGAATCACGAACCTCACCCAGCCATTGCACAGCTTGCAGACACCGTCGAACAACACCACCGTCTCACCGGGTTTGAGCAGCGGCGCGGGGGAGGGGAGGATTTTCGAGGCTGGCATGAGTGTGGGTCCAAGGGCGCCTGGGTATCCCGGATCATAACCGCGTGCCGGCGGTGAAGTCTGTGCGCGACGATCCAGTAACGGTGGGTTCCGTAATTGGTGCAGCACGTTCAGCCGATTGGGGCGCTTTGGTCGACAGCATCGGTGCGCTCCACTACTCGAATGCCTTTTTCCGCGAGCGCTTGCCGCACTGTCACTTGGTAGGCATCTATTGCACCGCGTAGCCAGGTCTCAAATTTTTGGCTGGCCGGTGAGTTCGGTCTTGCCTTGGGTTTGAACAGACTGTAGTTCTGCGCGCTGACCAGGCCCAGCGGGTAGGGAACGATCAGCTCGCCTGTTTGGATGGCGGGCAATGCAAGGAAGCTGTCGCCGATGGTCAGACCGCCACCTGATGCGGCGACCGATAGGCACAGGGTGGTTTCGTTGAACACTGTCTGCTGGCGACGCGGACCGCCAGGATCCAGCCCGGTCAGGGTACACCACTCGTCCCAGACATCGTAATTGGCATCGATCAGGTAAGGCGCTTCGCAAGGCTTGTGGCCCTCACCTAAATAGGTTTCTGCAAAGCTGCGGGTGCAGACCAGAACGTCGATCCAGCGGCACAGCTCAGTCTCTTCCAGCCCTCCGCCCGCCCTGGCTCCATGCATACCATAGAAAATTCGGAAGTCGAAATCCTCATCGAGGCGGAAGCTAAAGTTGTTTTCGGCGGTGATTTCTACGGATATCCCGGGATTGGCAACCAGAAACTTCCCAACCTGGCCGGCCAGCCAGCTTGACGCGAAGTCACGGCAGACCAACACCCGTAGATGCTCTCCCCGCCGTGCCCGGCGGCTGATGGTATCGGTGGTCAGCTGAATCAACTCGAAGGCTTGTTGCAGGGCCGCAAACAGCTCGCGGCCCGCCGAAGTCAGGCGGATCACATTGCCCGTGCGCTGGAGCAGGGCGCAGCCCATGTCGCTCTCCAACTGCGTAACCTGTTTTGACACTGCTGGACGCGTTACATGCAGCTCTTCCGCAGCGGACGAAATGCTATTGAGTCGGGCAACGGCCTCGAAGGCGCGAAGCGCGGTTAGCGACTGATGTTTTCTCAAAGGGGGCGCTCCGTAACCTGAAGTGACTCAGGCTGAAATCTTGTCACTTGCCCGTATAGGAGCCTGACTTTAGCTTTGACGTCAATCCCAACACGCAATTCCGAGGTTTCATAATGCTCCTACCAATCCGTTTTTCTTCGACTGGCCCAAGTGACTGGCAGCAATTGCCGAACGAGGCTCTGGAACATGCCGAGCTGATCGAAGGCCGGCCGATGGGCCTGGATCATGCCTACTTCTGCCGTAGCGAGCCACCGGTGAAGTCGGGTATCTGGCGTTGCGAACCTTACACCGAGCGTTACGAGAACTATCCGGCTGATGAGTTCATGGTGGTACTGGAGGGGGAGGTCACTCTCGAAGCAGACGGTTTCTGCGAAACCTATACCCAAGGTGATTCCTTTCTGGTGCCCAAGGGGTTTCGTGGTGTGTGGCGTCAGCCAGTTCCGATGCTGAAGTTTTATGTGATTGTCGGTTAGCCAGCTGAAGAGTTGGGTGTGAGTCATAACAACCAATCGCAAAGCGCAAACTGAGCAATCGCTCCTTTAAACCAACCCGGACCCTGAACCTGGCGCGGACATTGCCGAGCGGGGTGAATGGGTCTGCCTCCAGCATTACGTCTGTGGGAATCATTACCATGTCGACTCTAAAGCAAACATCGTTATCCAGCCCGCAAGACGAAGGGCGCTATGACTACATCATCGTCGGTGCCGGCGCAGCCGGTTGCGTTATGGCCAATCGCCTTGGTGAAGACCCGGACTTGCGGATATTGGTGATCGAGGCGGGTGGCAGCGATGCCTCGCTCTTCGTGTCGATGCCGGCCGCACTGTCGATCCCGATGAACACCAAGCGCTTCAACTGGGGCATGAAGACCGAGCCGGAGCCTGGCCTGGACGGGCGGCAAGTGAACCTGCCCCGTGGCAAAGGGCTGGGCGGCTCATCGTCGATCAACGGCATGTGTTGGGTTCGCGGAAACCCCATGGATTATGAGCTATGGGAGGCGCTGGGTGCCGATGGCTGGCGCTGGTCCAACGTGCTCCCTTACTTCCAGCGTCTGGAAAACGTCGAGGGCGGAGGCTCACTGCGCGGGGTCAATGGGCCGATGCACATCAAGCGGGGGCCGGAAACCAATCCACTCTATCGGGCCTTCGTCAAAGCCGGGAACGAGGCCGGCTACGCTTTAAGTGACAACATGAACAATCGGCAGCACGAAGGCTTTGGGCCGATGGAAATGAACGTTTGCGACGGGCGCCGCATGAGCGCTGCCCGGGCCTATCTGCGACCTGCCATCGCCCGGGGGAACGTACGTGTAATCAAGGGCGGCCTGGTTGACCGAGTGATGTTCGATGGCCGACGAGCAACCGGTGTTTTGTTTTCGGTAGCGGGCAAGCCAGCCCGAGCCATGGCCACGCGGGAAGTCATCCTGTCAGCTGGGGCCATCATGTCTCCGGTGATCCTCAAGCGCTCGGGCGTGGGACCTGCGAGGGAGCTCGCGCAGCAGGGTATTGCAGTGATCCATGACTCACCCGAAGTGGGCGAAAACCTGATGGATCATATGGAGCTCTACCTTCAGATGGAGTGCACCCAGCCGGTTAGCCTGTTTCCCACCCAGAGCCTTCTGGGCAAGGCCAGGATCGGTATCGAGTGGCTCGCTACCCGGCGCGGGCCTGGTGCGACCAACCACTTCGAGAGCGGCGGTCATATTCGCAGCCGGGCGGGCATCGTTTATCCCGACATCCAGTTTCACTTCCTGCCGCTGGCCATCTCCTATGACGGACAGACACTCGCCGCCGGGCACGGCTTCCAGGTGCATGTCGGCACAAAGCGTTCGAAGAGCCGCGGTTGGGTCAGGCTGCGTGACGCCCGTCCGGAAAGTTTGCCGCGAGTACGCTTCAACTACATGACCCATAGCGATGATTGGACGGAGTTCAGGGCCTGCGTTCGCCTGACGCGGGAAATCTTCGCTCAGCCGGCCTTCGCCCCTTATCGGGGTCGAGAACTGGCCCCGGGCGCGGCAGTGCAGGACGATGCCGCCATAGATGCCTTTCTCAAGCAGAAGTTGGAAAGCGCCTACCATCCCTGCGGCACTTGTCGTATGGGCAGCGACGAAGCTGCGGTGACATTCCCCGACGGTCGGGTGCGCGGCGTGGAAGCGCTGCGGGTGGTAGATGCCTCGCTGATGCCCGCTGCCACAGCTGGCGACTTGCAGGCACCAACACTGATGCTGGCCGAGCGGCTGTCCGATCTGATCCGTGGCCGTCACCTGCCGGAGGCGCAGGGCGCCGAGTTACTGGCAGATCCGCAATGGGCCACCCGGCAACGCGGCTCCAATATCACCCGAGACTATTCCGGCGAGCGAAATCGGCTAGCGGCCGCGTTATTGGAAAATGCCAAGGGACAACAGCTGCCGATGGTGGCGGGTTGAGTCACAGCGTTACCGGGCAACGAAGCTACGCATAATCGAGCTTTCGTTCTGCTTTCAGCTGTACAGGTAATAAACGTTACTGCGATTGACCAGCAATTGGAGGGTGCCCCGGAAAGTTTGATGAATGAAGCCTCAGTGATTCAGCCCCGATCAATCTCAATTAGGAAAACAAGAAAATGGGAACGACATCAAACGGGAAAACAGCCACGGTGACGCCTGTCATTCAGCAGGGCCGACTCGATGGTGCGGAACGGCGCTCTGTAGATTTCGTACCGGTGGCGGAGCGCCATGGCACGGTGCGACATCTAGGTGCGGTCTGGTTAGTTGCCAACATCAATCTGACCGCAATGGCTACCGGCGTTACCACACTGGCGCTTGGCGGTTCACTGTTCTGGACTCTGGTTGCCACCGTGTTCGGTTCACTGTTCGGAACCCTTTTCATGGCTCTGCATTCTTCGCAGGGGCCTCACCTGGGTCTACCGCAGTTAGTTCAGTCCAGAGCACAGTTCGGATTTTTAGGGGCCGCGATCACGGTGTGGGTCTTCGCCTTTGTGAACTACTTCAACTACAACGTCGCCGACGCGATCCTCGCAGGATCGAGTCTGCATTTCCTCCTCGGGATTCCAACTTCCTGGGGGTTCCCAATCGCGGTATTGATCGCCGGCACCTTGGCGCTGTATGGCTACCGGTGGATCCATCGGGTTAACCGATTCCTGGTCGCACCGCTGGCCTTGACGGTCGTGATACTCACCTTTGCTGCGGTGGCGCGGGGCGGGATTCCTTCGGGTGCTTTCACTCCGGGGCCCATTCAATGGCATTCGTTCGCGACCACCTTCGTAATCGTCGCAGGTTTCCAGCTTGGTTGGGCGCCATACGTATCGGACTACTCCCGCTACCTCCCACCCACCGTTTCCACTCGATCGTCGTTCCTGTGGACCTATCTGCCTTCAGCGATATCAGCGCTATGGGTGATCGGCCTTGGCTCCTTGCTCGCGGCAGCGACCCCCGGCGTCTCCGTCATCATGGCGATCGCGCAAGGTGGCGACGCCCTGATGGCAGGAGGTGGTCGAATAGCCGTCGCATTGTTGTTCATCGGTCTTCTGGTGGTGATGGCGCTCAACGCTTACGGAGGCAGCTTGACCCTGATCTCGATCGTCGACTGTTACCGTCGGGTCCGGCCATCGTTGTTTTTGAGGGGCATCACAATCGTCGCGATGACCCTGTCCGTAGGCTTTGTCGCGGCAATGGTCGGGGAGGAACAATTCAATGTTTTCTACGGCAACGTATTGGTATTTCTGGCCTATCTGTTCACACCATGGACTGCAATAAACCTGGTGGACTTTTATATCGTTCGCAAGGGGTGTTATTCGATCCGCGAACTCTTCAATCCGGCCGGTATTTACGGCCGATGGGGATGGCAAGGAAACGTCGCCTATATCGGAGCACTGGTGATGATGGTGCCGTTTTTTGTCACCGAGCCTTTCACTGGATGGATAGCTCACCGGATGGGTGATATCGACATCTCGATGTTTGTAGGTCTTGTAGTCGCAAGCCTCCTCTATTTGCTCACATCTCGGACTCTTGATTTGAGCTACGAGCGAAGCCTGGTGGAAAAAGAAGGAATAGCTGAATAGCTGGCGAGCTATGAAGGCAGCCCGATGTTTCGGGCAAAGAATTTATCCCTATCGACACGAAAAAGTAGAGTTAGAACCATGACGACAACCGGCTGGATTTGGGACGAAAGATTTATGACTCATGACACGCGGGCTTGGAGCCTACCGTGGCAGGAACCCATCGACCATCCTGAGAAGGGCGATACCAAGCGACGCTTCGCAAGCCTCGTCAAGCGAAGCGGCCTCGATCAATACCTTGTTCCGTTAGCATTCAGCCCGGCCTCGGAGTCCGATCTATTGCGGGTACACACTCCGGAGTATGTCGATCGAATCCTGAACCCGACCGGTCCTGTCTGGAGCGATGCAGGCGACGGTGAAACGCCCGTCGGACCAGGGTCGGCAGACATTGCCAGACTTGCAGCAGGCGCTGTCATCTCGGCGTTCAATGCAGTCGTATCGGGTACTGTGACGAACGCCTACGCGCTCATTCGACCGCCAGGACATCATGCAATTGCCAGTCAGGGGATGGGCTATTGCATATTCCACAACACCGCGGTCGGAATCCGCCATCTGCAGCAAACAGGAGCGGTGAAACGAGTCGCGGTCATCGACTGGGATGTTCATCATGGTAACGGGACCGAGACCCTTTTTTATGACGATCCGTCAGTGCTGACGATTTCTCTTCACCAGGACGACCTTTACCCCATCGGACGCGGAAAGGTACAAGACATCGGAACGGGTCCCGGAATGGGTGCCAACCTGAATATTCCACTACCCGCAGGGTCGGGCCGAGGGGCCTACCTGGGCGCATTCGAGCGTGTCGTAATGCCTGCGGTGCGCCGTTTTCAACCGGATCTCATCGTGATTGCGAGCGGATTTGACTCCGCTGCGATGGACCCCTTTGGCCGCCAACTCCTGTACTCCGGGGCATATCGCGAGCTGACGACTCAGGTAATGAATCTGGCTGAAGAAGTGTGCAAATCGCGGGTCGTCGCTGTGCATGAGGGGGGCTACGATCCGTTGATGGGGCCATTCTGCGGTCTCGCCGTGGTTGAAACACTTGCAGGGCGGCGAACCGCAGTCGAGGACCCATGGATGAACACAGTCGCGAATCTTCCGGAACAAGCTTTGTTGCCGCACCATGACGCAGCGATACGAGCGTGTGAACAACTTCTCACGGGAGTACCTGATGGGTCCAAGAGCGCGCAATAACGGGGAATTTCAATAGCCTTCCACCGAAGGGGCAGCCATTTGGCGATGAGGCGCCAGTGCTGACAAGCGCTGCGCCTCGACAAGACTCAGCCCACTGCCTG
The DNA here is from genome assembly GCF_000282295.1 of Pseudomonas sp. GM33. NCBI lineage: Bacteria > Pseudomonadati > Pseudomonadota > Gammaproteobacteria > Pseudomonadales > Pseudomonadaceae > Pseudomonas > Pseudomonas sp. GM33. Next base: position 26,471 of record NZ_AKJO01000069.1, on the reverse strand, counting down.
CAACCAGTTAAGTAAATCCATTTCCAGGCTGCCTGGCTGAGGGGGGTTGGGAGATAACAGGCAATAGCGTGTGCCGTCTTCAATAAATCCTAATGGCGCGGCTAACACGCCGCTCTGGATATCGTCGCGCACTAAGTGCCATGGGCCAATGGCCACCCCGAGGCCTGCGACAGCCGCCTGGATGCTGAAATAAAAGTGCTCAAAAGATTGCATCTCCATGGCAGGAGCGGGCAGTCCTTTTGCAGTAGCCCACTCCTGCCAAGCTGTAGGTCGGCTATTAGTCTGAAGCAGCGGGGCCGAGGAACGCAGGCATTTCCTGCTTTTGCCAAACCATTGATCTACCTTTTCCGGCCGGCATACAGGGCCGATCTTCTCAGAGAATAGGGTCTCGGCATGATAGTCGGAGGGGCGAGGAAAATCGTCTCGCCGAATGGCCAAGTCGATGCCATGGTCGAATGAAAAGATGCCGCCGCCGGCCACTAAATGAATGTCCAGCCCCCGATGTTGTGTTTGGAAGTCGCTCCAGCGAGGGATCAACCATCGCATTAACAGTGTTGGCTCGCAGGACAGGACAAGCTGACGGGTACGACGGGCGTCGGTGCGTATCTCGCGAACGGCCTGGTTCATCAATCCAAACCCTTCACTAACTGCTTTCACCAGGCGTTTGCCGGCGTCAGTTAAAAAAACCCTTCGGTTACGCCGCTCGAACAGGTCAACGCCCAGATCCTCTTCAAGCAAGCGCACTGCTCGACTTATGGCACCTGGTGTCAGGTGCAGTTCGTCAGCCGCGCGGGCGAAGTTTTCGAGCCGTCCGGCGGATTCGAAGCAACGCAACGCGAGCAGAGAAGGCAGGCGAGCCTCGGTGATTAGTGATTTGAAGTCACTATGTTCATCAGAAATCATCGTTATTACCAAAGAGCAGGATCTGTAAACATCGCTTTCTACTACCAATAATTGAAGGGTGTCGCATGAGCGAATGGATAGCAGTAATCACCATTACAATACTCGCATGCATCAGTCCTGGGCCAGATTTCGCCATGGTTTCTCGCAACGGATTGCTACTGTCTCGACGGGCGGGCGTCCTCACAGCTGCAGGAATTGGTATGGGGGTGCTTGTCCACGTCTGCTATACGCTGCTCGGACTAGGGTTAGTGCTTCAACAAACGCCTTGGTTGTTCAATGCGCTGAAGCTGGCTGGAGCTGCGTATCTCGTCTATCTAGGCATCCAGATGCTTCGTTCCAAGCCGGCTATCGAACAGCTAGACGCACCGCCGCCCGCCATGTCCGATCTGGCAGCTCTGCGGACGGGATTTCTCACGAACGCGTTGAATCCGAAAACATCGATCTTCATCGTCAGTCTGTTCATGGGTGTTATACAACCGGACACCGCCCTGACAACGCAAATTGCATATGGGCTGTTTATCGCTGGGGCGCACGCAGTGTGGTTCAGCCTCGTCGCGCTTTGCTTTTCAGCGGGAATGGTGCGCGAGAAATTGGTGGCTGCACGGCTATGGATTGACCGAGTTTTTGGCGGCCTGCTCGTGAGCTTCGGGATATTACTGACAATCGCTCAGCGTTCAGCCTGAGTTGAATTAGCCTTTGCGCAGGGCCTTTCAAGCACACCGCCTGTTCGAGTTGTTTCTAGACCTGACTCTTTTGTGTATGAGTCTTTACTTGGGCAGTTTGAATGACCGCTATTCGGGGTGCACTGCCAAAGCCATTCGATTATATGAGCAGATGGGCCTGCTGAGCCCGCAGCGCCGTGGCAGTTATCGGTTGTACACGGCCCATCACCTGACGCAGGTGCAGATGATCCGCACGGCCCAGGCGGTGGGGTTCAAGCTGGGACGGCGGAGCCTGAAATGGACAAGGCAGGGTAGGGGTTGCCCCAAGGGACAGAGTCAAGCGCGGGCGTCAGGACCCGGCACTTCAAGATCATCGTTTTTGTGAAATCACACCCCCCATGTATTGATTCAAATCGCGCAGATCCTTAACGCTCCATGCGTGCGGCGATAGCTTTACGCCATTCTCCCGCAAGGTTCCTGGAATCAAGTCGCCATTTGGGCGAAGTATTATCGAAGAGACAATCACGCCCGGATAATCATTCAATCGCTTTTTGAAAGCGGACGTTGTCAGATCAGGCGTAGGTGGATTGCTTTTATTGGCCAGTGGTCCTGTTGCCTTGAGATCTGTTCCGTGGCACATGCTGCATCGCTGTAGATAGAGATTTTTTCCATTGGCATTATCCGCGAAGGCCAGTGAAGTTTGAGTCAGCGATAAAATTCCCAGCGAAGCGATGAACAGTATTTTCATTGTTTTTATCTTCCTTGATGGGCTCAGCGTCGATCGGACGCGATCTGGTGCGCGGGAAAGATATCAGCCGTCGCGTCGGCCCCCAAGCGGTCTGATCGACCCTTGGCTTGGGTCGATCGGCGATGAGTACGGCATCGAAGCCCAAATCGCGGGCAGCACGGCAGGTACTGTCTACGCAGTATCGAGTTTTCATTCCTGTCACGTGAGCAGACCCGGGATGAAAGTCGTGTCATGCCTGTTCTCAGGCCCGATTGTGTGTCCCGGGCCGAGCGGCCAGTTGCGATCGGGGCGTCAAGATGGCCAAGGCAACCGTCACGATGAAGAGCGCCGGCACGTCACCTGCCAAGTGCCCCATTTGCCCCGGCTGGGTGACCGTCTGGACGGCCATGATTGCTCCGTGTACGGCGCTGGACCACACGGTGAACCAGATCAGGCTCAGATGGGCTAATGGATCACGTGCAGCCAGGATCAAGAACACGCCAAGTGTGGCGTAGATGCCAACGATCATCATCGGGTAGTCCCAGTGACCGACGTGCCAGGCCCAGCCGGACGGCCAGAACAACATGAGTGGGTAGAGAGCAAGGCAGGCGAGGCCAGCCAAAACCAGGGCGACACGCAAATACCTGAGGCGATCGACTAAGGTCATGGCGGACTTCCTCATTGGGCCTGACTCTAAATTGACCCCAAGTGGGGTAACAACGCCTTTACGGGCTTGGTGGATAACAATCTGCTCAATCAGTTCCGGCAGTAGACCAAGCATAGGCCTCGTTGCTTGGTGGTGCACGTGTGCCCTTGTAGGCGCTGCCGGAGGCTGCGATCTTTTGATCTTGCTTTTGCGATCTGGAGATTGCTGAGGATCAAAAGATCGCAGCCTTCGGCAGCTCCTACAGATATTTCGTTATCTGTGTCCCCCCCGGGATTCCTTGAAGAACCTTAGTTAACCATCACCTCGTCCAGCGCCTGCTCGAGGGTGCTGACCGTGCGCTCGATATTGTGCAGCTTTTCGAGTCCGAACAGACCGATGCGGAAGGTCTGGAAGTCGGCCGGTTCGTCGCATTGCAACGGCACTCCGGCGGCAATCTGCAGGCCGTGGTCGGCAAATTTCCTGCCGCTCTTGATGTCGGCATCATCGGTGTAGCTCACCACTACGCCAGGGGCCTGAAAGCCGGCAGCAGCCACGCTTTTGATGCCTTTGCCGGTCAACATTGCGCGCACCCGGTCGCCCAGCGCCTGTTGTTCGCTGCGGACCTTGTCGAACCCGTAGGCTTGCGTCTCTTTCATCACTTCGTTGAATCGCGCGAGGGAATCGCTGGGCATGGTCGCATGGTAGGCATGTCCACCCTGTTCGTAGGCCTGCATGATCTGCAGCCACTTTTTCAGGTCGCAGGCGAAGCTGCTGCTTTGCGTCTGTTCGATGCGCCCGAGGGCCAGGGAACTGAACATCACCAGGGCGCAGCAAGGGGAGGCGCTCCAGCCTTTCTGCGGTGCGCTGATCAGCAGGTCGACTGCGCATTTGTGCATATCAACCCAAATCGTGCCTGAGGCGATGCAGTCCAGCACGAACAGGCCACCCACCGCATGCACGGCGTCGCCGACGGCCCGCAGGTACTCGTCGGGGAGGATAATCCCTGATGAGGTTTCAACATGGGGGGCGAAGACAATCTGCGGCTTGTGCGCCGCAATGGCTGCCAGCACTTCGTCCAGAGGAGGTGGGGCGTAGGCCGCCTGGCGACCCGTGTCGACCGGTCGGGCTTTCAGCACCGTGGTGGCCGCCGGGATGTTGCCCATCTCAAGGATCTGGCTCCAGCGATAACTGAACCAGCCGTTGCGTATCACCAGGCATGGCTGGTCGGTGGCAAACTGTCGCGCCACCGCTTCCATGCCGAATGTGCCGCTGCCCGGGACCACCGCAACAGCCTGGGCGTTGTAGACCTGTTTCAGGGTCGTGGAAATGTTCTTCATCACGCCTTGAAAAGACTGCGACATGTGGTTGAGCGAGCGGTCGGTGTAGACCACTGAGTACTCGACCAGCCCCTCGGGATCGATACTGGGATATAGCTTTGACATGGGGTGACTCCTTTGACAGGGATCTCAGTGGTATCGACCCTGCCCTAAGCCTTGGCAAATGACAAGATTGCTCGGGATTGAATGGCGACTTCTGTCGAGCGGTTGGCATCATCAGATCGATTGCCGGGCGTAGTAATGCTCGCAGGTGGCGGTTGAGTTATGGGGGAGTGGGCCTTGAAGTGTGCCCCAGAGATCAGGACCGGCATTGGTTTCGCTGCGGGTGCGCCCCTGCAGCGCTCACCTGCAGTCCTTAAAATAGCCTGGTGATTTCATTCAGGATCCGATCCTGGGTTTGAGTACTTGGCCTGTGGCGATAAGCTACTGCGAGAAAGGCAACGCCTTCGTAGTCGCAGCGAATCGAAAAAGTCATGCCTTCACGCAACCCATAGACTGATCTTTCTCCTGCTTCAACAAAATATCTCGCTTTCGTAAGAGCCGCTCTGGCGTGCTGCAGGCAACCCGTTTGGCTAAGTGAGTGTTGTAGCCAACTCGTTGTGATTCGCACAGACGACGTCTCGCTGTCATCGACAGGTGGTCGAGTAATTTCTTTAGTCGCTGCAGTCATGTTCTCGTCGCTGGTGCAAGCGGTCAGCCCCATTGAGATAACACCCAGTAGAAAACCAAGACGAACGCTTGAATGCTTGAGTGGATTTCGCATGGTGGGGCGTACCTGTGATGATCTGCAATGAATGAAGTGTCAGGCCGCACTTGCCGGTTTCCGTGCTGCCCTCAGGACTGCGGGTCGAACCCGAAGACGCGCAGTTCCTGGTCGCAGCGACAGGCCTTGGCGATGCGCGCCGCCCACGCGATGGCCTCATCGCGCGAAGGCAGTTCCAGTACGGTGAAGCCGCCGTCGAGCGTGGGCGCCCAAGGATAGCCGCCCATTGCAACCGTACCGTCGGCAGAGACCAGTACGGGCGGTACGTCGTTGTCGATTCCGCCGCCGAAGACGTAGACACCGGCGGTTTTCGCCTCATCAATCACAGCGTGTGAATCGCGGCGCACCGCTTCCCATTCGCCATCGGGCACTACCATCGCCGCGCTTGGAAAAGAGATCAGGTATTTGGCCACTGTGCTTCTTCCGGGAATTGATGGCGGTCGTGATGCCTGTGGGCGGCATGCACCGTCCAATGGGCTCGCTGGCTGCTCGGGCAAGCGTTTAAAGGCTAGCGCATTGGGCCGCCGCAAGGCTGCCGCTCGTCGGCGACAACTCCTGGCCGAAAGCTGCACGTTGCGAGGGACTGAATACGACCATGGCAGCCAGTCATTTGGCGCCTGCAATAGGTGATTGATACAAAATCCAGAATGACGAAGTGACGGTCATTCGGGGGGCAGGGCGGAGTGTTCGATTTCGCCTTGCAGCAACGCCAGGGCCCGATCGAAGTCGAAGCGCTCAAGCTGCTGCGCTACCCGGCTCAGACGCCTGGCCAATGCATCATCGAGATACAAGCGCCGTAACTCTTCAAGCGCCTCAATGGCGGCGGTGTCACTCTCGGCCAATAATTGCCCGAGCCGGGTGAGCCGGTCACTGACTTCCGCCTCGTGCTGCGGCGACTGCGCCCCTGAAGCCGTTTTTTCCTCGGGCAAAAGCGCCAGCGCGCTCAATACGGGTATCAAGCACTGCCTGACCTCGGTCAAGTGAGCGTGCACGCCATCGCTCGGCTCGCCAGCCCGGCACGCTTGTTCCAGCTGGGCTGCAGCCTGTGCCAGCGCCCTGGCGCCGATGTTCCCCGCGTTACCACGCAACGTGTGAGCCATTCGAACAGCCGCCGTCGGATCGGCATCGGTGATTGCCGTTTTGAACTGTTCGACGAAATTCTGCTGGGTCTCATGGAATGTGCGCAGCAGTCGCAAGTAAAGGGCAGTCTTGCCCGAGCAGGCAGCCAGCCCGGCGAGCTGATCGATACCTGCAAGCTCGGTGGGCAACTGTCCGGATGTCTCGGCAACGCTCGTCTCCCGCGCCTGGCCGCCACGCCCGGGCCGTGGCTTGATCCACCTGGCCAGCGTGGCGAACATGCTGTCTACATCCAATGGCTTGGACAGGTGGTCATTCATGCCGCAGGCCAAGGCGCGTTCGCGGTCCCCGGCCATGGCGTCGGCGGTCATGGCGATGATCGGCAATGCCGCGAAGTTCGATTGCTGGCGAATCCTGCGGGTCGCGGTATAGCCGTCCATCACCGGCATCTGGCAGTCCATCAGCACACCGTCGAAATCGCTGTCCCGGGCCAACCTGTCGAGGGCCTGTTGGCCATCGAATGCCAGCTCGAGCTCAATGCCTGCCTCTTGCAACAGGTCGCACGCCAGTTCCCTGTTCAGTTCGTTGTCCTCCACCAGCAGCAGGCGCGCCCCCTTCAGGCGTGCCATGTTGTCAGCGCTCTGCTCGTTGCGTTCATGGGCGCGGGTAACGGTTTGGGGCGCTTTGCCGAACACTGTGCCTATGGCTTCGAGCAAGGTGGACGGCGTGACCGGCTTGGTCAGCACCACCGGCAGATGTACGTCCTGGTGCCTGGCCTGTTCAAGTAACTCCTCGCGATCAAGGGCGGTGACCATGATGACCGACGGTGTGCGTGCCAGATTGGCGCAGCGCATCTGGCGGACGGTCTCCACCCCATCCATGCCCGGCATCCGCCAGTCCATCAGAACCAGGTCGAAAGGCAGCGAATCCTTCTCGGCCTGCGCCAGCATGCGCAGGGCCATGCGACCACTTTCGGCGACGTCCACTTCGACACCGAAACTGTGGGCCATGCCCGAAAGAATTTCCCGCGCACTGGCGTTGTCATCGACCACCAGCACGCGGATGCCCAGCAGTTCATCGGCGGTGAACATGCGTCGCGCCGTCGCCGCTGCCTGCAGGCCCAGACTTACGCAAAAGTGAAAGGTCGAACCGCTGCCCAGTGTACTTTCGACCCAGATGCGACCTCCCATCATCTCCACCAGACGCTTGGAAATCGCCAGGCCCAGGCCGGTCCCTCCGTACTTGCGAGTGGTGGAACTGTCGGCCTGGATGAAAGACTGAAAAATTCTCTGGCATTGCTCTTCGCTCATGCCAATGCCCGTGTCGCGCACCCAGAAATGCAGCTCGACCTTGCCCTCGTCATTCCCGGTGCGCTCGATGCCCAGCACGATTTCACCCTGTTCGGTGAACTTCGTCGCGTTGTTGCCCAGGTTGGCCAGGACCTGGCCCAGCCGCAGCGGGTCGCCAATCAGTGCAGTCGGCAGATCGGCTACCGTGCTGTAGAGCAGTTCCAGGCCTTTATCCTCGGCTCTCAGGCCCACCACATTGGTGAAATTCTCCAGCACGTCTTCCAAGCGGAACGGAATAAGCTCCAGGTCCATCCTGCCGGCTTCGATCTTGGAGAAATCGAGGATGTCGTTGATGATCCCCAGCAGGTTCTCCGCCGAGCGATGCACCTTCACAATGTAGTTGCGTTGCCGGTTATCGAGGTCGGTGCGCAGCGCCAGGTGACTCATGCCGATAATGGCGTTCATCGGCGTGCGGATTTCATGGCTCATGTTGGCGAGGAATTCGCTCTTGGCCCGTGTCGCCTCTTCGGCGATCTCCCGGGCGTGCTGCACTTGCGCCTCGGCGGCCTTGCGGTCGGTGATATCGTAATACCAACTGGCGCTGATATTGCGCTCGCCGAGTGTCAAGGGTACGGCCGAGAGCAAGACCTCGAAACGTTCTCCTCCATCGCGCTGCAGGCTGGCCTCGAAGTTTAAAACCGCGCCCTTGGCGGCTGCGGCCAGGAAGCGGTCATGTGCCTGTGCGTCGTACCAGAAGCGACTTTCATCCATCTCGCCCAGTTGCTCGCGGCTGACGCCGAACAGGCCCTCAAGCTCCGGGTTGCAGTAACTCAGGCGGCCATCATCGCCACGGATCAGCATGGCCACCGGACTGCTGTCCAATACCGCACGCAACTGCGTTTCGCTGGATTTGAGCGCCGCTTGCATCTGCCGTCGCTCGCTGACATCGCGAACCGAAGCGCAGATGCATGTGCCACGCCCCTCCAGAAGCGGTAAGTGCGACAGGCCGATCTCCACGGAAAACAGGCTGCCATCCTTGCGAAGTCCCTTGAGGTCATCGAGTTTCGCGCCCATCTGCCGGGTGCTGCCATGGGCGATGAAGCCATTGCGCAACGCCACATGCCGACCGCGCGCCGCGTCAGGCACCAGCCGCTCGATGGTCTCGCCCACCAACTCACCTGTGGCATAACCGAACAGCGTGTCCAGTTGCGGGTTGGTCATGAGGATCTCGCCCTCGGCATTGATGACGATCATGCCGTCCGGTGCCGCCTCGAGGATCGCGCGGTACCAGGCCTTGGTGGCACGCAAGGCAGTCTGTTGTGCCTCCAGCTCCTTCGATTGCAGCTCCAGGCGCAAGGCCTGCTGACCCATTTCATCGGCCTGGCGCCGGGTCTCGCTCAGCAAGGATTGCACCGCCAGATGACGCTCCATCACCGCCATGGCTCCGGCCAGGCGTGGCATGGCCTCCTGCAACAGCGACTGTTCACGGGCCCCCAGCGCTTGATGACCCGCCAGTTCGAGCACGCCGAGCAGACGCTCACCACGCAAAACCGGCTGCACCAGCAGATAGCTGGCCGGCACTTCACCCAACTGCGAATGCAACCGTCCGAGCGGCTGCGTCAACCCCTGCAATTCGCGGGGCGCACGATCCAGCGCGCATTGTCCTAGAAGGCCGGCTCCCAGAGCCACCGTCGGCGCCGGCGGGTAATCGGGATCGGTCGCGTAACCGCCAATCAATTGCAGGCTTTGATCCTGCTCTTGCAGGCTATAGAGCACGCCCCGGCAGATGCCGAGCATGCTCGCCATATGCCGCAAAAAGACCTGGGCCAGCTCCTGCGGCGTTTCCGATTGTGGCAAGTCGGCCTGGAGTTGCTCGGTTTGTGCCTTGACCCAGCGTTGGCGTTCCAATTGTTGCGACTCGGTTTGCAGTGTCGCGATGGCACGCGCCAGATCACCGGTTTCATTTTGCAGGTCGGTATGGGGAATCGTCCCGTCCAGTCGGCCGGCGGTCAGCTCGTCAACGGCGGCGCGAACCCGGTAAAGGGGCAGGCGAATCGAACGGCTGATCAACCAGCCCATCAGCAACGCCAGTGCCAGGCCGCCCAGCAGCAATTGATAAGTGAGCCGGGTGCTGCGCCCGGCAAAGTCTGCGATCTGTTTGGCCGTGTCATGAATGGAGGCCTGTTTGATTCGCGCCATCTCCTTGAGCAAGTTGTCCCCTCGCTCATCCAGCCCCTGGAACCCGACGCTATTGATCATCCGCAAGGCTTGCGCTTGATCCCCAGCGGCAAGTTCCAGTGCTGCCTCACCGTCGTGCAGCAAACGCTTCAGCAAAACCTCGAACGTGGCGAATCGCTCCTGGTTTTCCTCGCGCCAGAGGGTCGGTTGTGTCTGTAGCAGCGCCTCTTGAAGATGTTGTCGAGCCTCACGAAATTGCTCGACGCCCTTGCTACGATCATCTGCGTTGTTGCCGCCGACGGCATGCTGCAATCCCTGCATGAGATGCGACATCTGCACCCGTGCTTCCTGCAAGGGTTCGATGCCCGCCAACTCATGCTGGTACAGCCTCTGCATATCCGCTTTCAACAAATCCTGGGTACGCAGGCTCTGCACGCCGAGTACCAGAACCAGCGCCGCTAGCGTCGCGAAGCCGAGGATCAGCTTGATACGAAGAGGCAGGCGTTCAAGCTGAGCGAGTACTCGGGTCATGGCAATTCCCGTTGATGAAAAACCGGCGCGTTGACCGTTCAGGGTTTCTGGAGAGTGCGTTGCAGGTCGACCAGCATGGCCATGTCCTGATCGCTGTCCGCAAAGCGCTCGGCAATGAGATGGAATTGCTCGGCGTTGGCAAGAAAGGCATCACAGACGTCTGGGTCGAAGTGGCTCGCGCGCCCCTGCCGAATGATCTCCACGGCCTGTTCATGCGGCATTCCAGCCTTGTACACACGACGACTGATCAGCGCGTCATAGACATCCGCCACCGCCATCAATCGGGCACTCATCGGGATTTCTTCGCCAACCAGTCCCTGCGGGTAGCCGCTGCCATCCCACTTTTCCTGGTGGCTGTAGGCGATTTCCTTGGCCATGCGCAGAAAATCCACCGAAAGGCCCAACTGATCCTCGGCACGCTGGATGGCATCGCGCCCCAGGGTGGTGTGGGTTTTCATGATCTCGAATTCTTCCGGGGTGAAACGCCCCGGTTTAAGCAGGATGTGGTCAGGAATGCCGATCTTGCCGATATCGTGCAGCGGTGCCGACCTGAACAGCTGGCGGATGCTGTCATCGTTCAGGAACGGATTGAAACGCGGGTGATCGCGCAGCAGCTCGGCCAGCAGCCTGACGTAGTGTTGGGTACGACGGATGTGGTTGCCCGTCTCGTTATCGCGGGTTTCGGCCAGTGAAGCCATGGCCTGGATAGTGACGTCCTGAATGGCTATGACCTCACGGGTGCGGCGCTGGACTTCCTGTTCGAGGAAGTCATTCTGATCGCGTAGGAAGTCAGCCGCGGCCTTGATCTTCAGTTGGGTCTGCACCCGGGCCAGGACCAGTGGCGGACTGATCGGCTTGGTGATGTAGTCGACCGCGCCCAGCTCCAGGCCCTGGATTTCGTTTTCCATTGACGCCAGGGCGGTGAGGAAAATGATTGGAATCTGGCGGGTGCGCGGATCTTGTTGCAGCAGCCGGGCGACGTCATGCCCCGACAACCCTGGCATCATGATGTCGAGCAGGATCAGATCCGGCAGTGGATTGTTTTGCAGCACGCGCAACGCCGTTTCGCCGCTGTTGGCGGCCTTGACCCGATACCTGTCCTTGAGCAGGTCGGTCATCAGCATCAAGTTGTCTGGCGTGTCATCGACCACCAGAACGGTGGCTGCAGGATAAACATCCTGTTCAATTCCCATGTCTTTTGGCTCCGCTGTCCTATGAAGGATTGCGCACAGTCCCTCCATTGCAGACAAGCGTAGCTCTATTCATCGCAATTGCTGATGGAGAGCCAAGGCCGCTCAATAGCCGCCCTCGGAAAACACGGAATTGCGAAACGCCCGCTGAACGATTCAGCCAATCTGTTGCAACGACCGGTTGAATCCACAGCCGATAGCGACCGGTGAGCGTGGAAGATCGCTTGAGTCATTTCCCGCCCGGCGTATTACCTGTTTCGGGTTATGCGCCCTACGGCACTAGCGATGGTTGCGATAGCGTTCGGTCAAGGACTGCACGAGGGTGACGTAGGATTGCGTCTCGGCGTAGGGAGGCACGCCGTTGTACTCGGCCACGGACGCTTCGCCGGCGTTGTAACCTGCCAACGCCAGCACCTGGTTGCCGTTGAAACGCTTGAGCAGCCAGGCCAGGTAGCGCACGCCGCCACGAATGTTCTGTCGTGCGTCGAACGGATCGTCCACGGCGAAGCGCTCGGCGGTGGCGGGCATCAACTGCATCAGCCCTTGGGCGCCGGCTTCGGAAATGGCGTAGGGGCGAAACGCCGATTCGGCATGTATCACTGCGCGGACCAGCGCCCGATCGACACCATAAAGACCCGAAGCGGCTTCGATCTCCCGCCGATAGGATTGGGTGTCCAGGCGCAGTGAGGTGACCTTGAAATCCTTCGGCGCCCTGCACAGGTAGCAGCCCTTGATGTAATAGAGATCAATGACATCGACCCGTGCGGAAATCCCGACGGGGCGCCGGCTCACATATTGACGAACACCCCTGTGGATGAAGGTGAATACCCGAACCCGCACCGCGTCTGTGTTGTCGTCCCGCACAAACCGTGGCAGGGCCATTGCCTTGGTGCCGACACCGGCGCCGGCCATGCCATTGAGGCGAGTGCAGCGGGCGCTGGCGATGGCTTGGCTGGTGTAGCTGATGGCTCCGTCCCTGGCTTGGCACTTGTACATGGCGCTGGCGCACAGTGGAGCGACCAGCAAGGTCAGCCCGATGCAGCCAAGAAGGCTCTTGCGAGCCCATCGCCATGCTCTGCAACTCATCACATCGCTCCGCGCCGCAGGCGCCGATCAGGCCTGGGGCGGCTGGCCCGGGCGCTGCCTTTGGAGGGCCTGTTCCGGGTGACCCGCCTTTTGATTTGATAGTTATACGCCTTGTAATCGGCCTTGGGACTTGCGTTGACGTACGGGCTGCCGGCGACTCATGGTTGCCGGTCAGCATCGGCAGAAATTGGCCGATCGATGCCTGTCGCGAAGGACTGAAACCGGCCAAAAGCAGCACCCCAAAGCATCTATCAAACCGGGGACAATTCACTGTATCGTCGAATGGCTGTAGGCGAAGCGTTGACGACGTATCTCGCTTCGCCTATTCGAGAGATCTTTGACCAAACATGCGCGAGCTTTTAACAACTGGTCGGCTGTTGACCGCACAGTACAGCCCCCCGGCCAACACCAACCCCATCGCCCAACTAATGTCGGCGCCTAGCCAGTTCGCTACAAAGCCTGTGTAGAACGAGAGTTTCATGAAGGGAATCGTGCCGATTATCGAAACGGCATAGACCATGAGGGTTCGCCCGTTGAAGCGGGCGTAGCGGCCTTTAGGGTCGTACAGGTCACCTACTTCATAGTGGCCGCGACACACCCAGTAGTAATCAACCAGGTTGATCGCACTCCAGGGAATCAGCAAATACAACTGACCGATCAGAATATCCGCAAAAAACGTGTCAAAACGGTACTGGGTGGCTATGGCGATCAGGGTCGCAGCAACGGTCAAAATGGCCATCACCAATGCTTTTGCTGGAGCCGTGACGTATTTGAGCCCTCCAAAGGCTCCGAATATCGTGACCGAAGACATATAGGCGCTGTACAAGCAGAGTACGTTGTACTGGATGACGCCAAGCGCGATCACGCCCAGTACCAAAGGTGCCCACGGGCCAAACAACATGGCAATGGCGGTTGCAGGGTCGCGCTCAAGCGCTGCAGGTATCGCTACTGCCAGTAAAGCGCCTAATGCCATCATGGCAAAAGAGCCCAGTGCGCAACCACAATAGGTTGTCCAGAACGTGGCACGGGTGCTCACGTTCGCGGGGAGGTAACGCGAGTAGTCTGCCACGTAGGGGCCGTAACCTAAAGTCCAGGAGGCAGCCTGCGCTATGACCAGGTTAAAGGCCGCCAACGTAAAGCCCGTACCTGAGACGGTTGTTGATGCCGCGTCGCCGGGGTGCAGCAGGATCAAGGCCAGGGCGCTTGCAAACACCAAGGTAGATAACAGGCTCATCCACGCCCCCATACGGTGGATCAGCTCGTAGCCTATAAAACCAATGATGAAAGTCAGAATGCCGACCACCACAATGGCCTGGTCGTCGCTCATTGGCACCAGCGCCTTTAAGGCATCGCGCATCAAGACGCCACTGGCGGCAAGAAATAGCACCGCCGCCGTGACCATTACCAGCAGGGGGATCGCGGCGCCGTAAACACCGAACTGTGCCCGGCTCTGGATCATTTGTGGAACCCCCAAGTGAGGTCCCTGGGCGGAGTGCGCGGCCATGAACACGGTGCCGACCAGATTGCCAATCAGCAGGCCCAGCAATGTCCAGCCGAAGCTCAACCCCGAGGCGATACCCAGCGTACCGACCATCAAAGCGGTCACTTGGAAATTGGAACTGAACCAGATGGTGAACAACCGCCGTGGCGTTCCGTAACGTTCACTGTGAGGGACAAACTCGATACTACGCTTTTCCAGCTTCACGACCGCCTCCTGATTTATTTTTATGATTATCAGATAGGTATCGATAGCTTTTCGGCCCAGCTGCGAACGCCTCATAGCTAGTAGCGCCATACCCTCGCGTAAATTGCAGGCGTTTTCACACAGGCTGGACCCAGAGCTGCCTGTCGCAGTCACCCCTGAATAATCCAGCGATGCCAATAACAGCGTGTGTAGTAAGCCCAGCAGCAATTAATGAATTGAATTTAATAATGTAGTGATTTTGAGTTAACCAACGCCTGTTGCTCACTTCGTATATTCCAGCCACACGCCGGCTGATCTCCCTTCGAAGGCGCACGAAAATAAAAGGTGGAGTTGACGATGAACACTTACAAAATTGCAGCGGTTCCTGGTGACGGTATCGGCGTGGAGGTGATCGACGCGGGTGTTGAAGTGCTCAAGGCACTGGCCGAATGCCTGGGCACCTTTGCCCTGGACTTCAAGCACTTTGACTGGAACTCTGACAACTTCCTCAAAAACGGCCACTACATTCCCGAAGGTGGCCTGGAAGAACTCAAGACCTTCGATTCCATTTTCTTTGGCGCCGTGGGTGCGCTCAATGTGCCGGACCACGTCTCCCTCTGGGGCCTGCGCCTGCCGATCTGCCAAGGCTTCGACCAGTACGCCAACGTGCGTCCGGCTCGCGTGTTGCCGGGTGTAAAAAGCCCACTGAACAACGGCCACGAGATCGATTGGGTGGTGATCCGCGAAAACTCCGAAGGCGAGTACTCCGGCAACGGTGGCCGGGTGCATCGGGGCTTGCCGGAAGAGGTGGCCACCGAGGTGTCGGTGTTTACCCGTGTCGGTGTCGAGCGAATCCATCGCTTTGCCTTCGAGCTGGCGCGTACCCGGCCACGCAAGCACCTGACCATGGTCACCAAGTCCAATGCCCAGCGCCATGGCATGGTGCTGTGGGATGAGATTTTCTACGAAGTGGCGAAGGACTTCCCTGACGTGAAAATCGACAAGGAGCTGGTAGACGCCGTGACCACCCGCATGGTGCTTAAGCCATCCACCCTGGATGTGATCGTGGCCACCAACCTGCACGCCGACATTCTCTCGGACCTGGCTGCTGCGTTGTCGGGCAGCCTGGGCATCGCGCCCACCGCCAACCTGAACCCGGGCAAGAAATTCCCGTCGATGTTCGAGCCCATCCACGGCTCCGCCTTTGACATCACCGGCAAAGGCGTGGCCAACCCGATCGCGACCTTCTGGACCGCCGCCATGATGCTCGAACACCTGGGCGAGGTGCAGGCATCGCGTCAGTTGATGTCGGCCATCGAAGCCGTGACCGAGGCGGGCGTCCATACCCCCGACCTGGGCGGCACGGCCACCACTCGCCAGGTGACCGATGCAGTCATTGCGCTGCTGCGGCGTTAAACATTTTCCTTATCGTGCTATTGCGCCACGGGGGCCGGTCACTCGGACCGGACTCCCGGGCATTTCCTGACAACAATAAAAATTCAGGGTCCGCCATGAAACGCATACTCGGCAAACTCTATGTACAAGTACTCATCGCCGTCGTACTCGGTGCAATCGTCGGGGTGCTGTTTCCCGAAACAGGGACAGCGCTCAAACCCATCGGCGACGGCTTCATCAAACTGATCAAGATGCTCCTCGCCCCGGTGATTTTCCTGACGGTGGTCAGCGGCATCGCACGCATGGAAAACATGAAGGAACTGGGGCGCGTGGGCGTGCGCGCATTGCTCTACTTCGAAGTGGTGTCCACCTTGGCCCTGGCCATCGGCCTGATCGTGGTGGATGTGTTCAAGCCTGGTGCCGGCATGAACATCGACCCCAAGGCACTGGACACCTCCAGCATTGCCACCTACACCACCCAGGCACCGCACAATTCCTTCATGGATTTCATCCTGAGCATCATTCCGGACACCATCGTCGATGCTTTCGCCAAGGGGAATGTGCTGCAGATCCTGCTGTTCTCTATCCTGCTCGGCGTAGCCCTGGCCAATGCCGGCCCCCGCGCCAGGATCTTCATCGACGTCATCGACAGCCTCATGCGCGGCATGTTCAACATCGTCAATATGGTGATGCGTCTGGCGCCCCTCGGCGCGTTCGGGGCCATTGCTTTCACCATCGGTAAATACGGTTTCGGCTCGATGTTCTCGTTGGGCAAGTTGATGGCCTGTGTGTACCTGACCTGCGTGGTGTTCGTGATCTTCGTGCTGGGGCCGATCTGCCGCTACAGCGGGTTCAGCTTGTGGAAGTTCCTGCGCTACATCAAGGAAGAGCTGTTCACCGTACTGGGCACCAGTTCCTCGGAGTCGGTGCTGCCACAGATGATCACCAAAATGGAACAGGCAGGGTGCTCCAAGCCGGTGGCCGGCATGATGATTCCCGCCGGGCTGAGCTTCAATCCGGACGGCCAGGCCATCTACTACACCATCGCCGCCATCTTCATCGCTCAGGCGACCAACACGCCATTGACCTTGACCGACCAGTTGATTGTCCTGGCGGTGTTGATGTTCACCTCCAAGGGTTCGGCGGGGGTGAGTGGCTCGGGCTTCATCATCCTCGCCGCGACGCTGGCCTCCCTGGGCAACATTCCGGTGTCAGGCATGGTGCTGCTGCTGGGCGTCGATCGATTCATGTCCGAGGCCCGCGCCATCACCAATACCATCGGCAACGGGGTAGGGTGCCTGGCCATTGCGAAGTGGGTGGGGGCGCTGGATACAGCCCGGCTGAAACGGGTGCTCGATGGTGAAGAGCAGGTGGTGGAGGAGGTGGCAGCCGCCAAGGCCCCGAGCTTCACCTTGCAGCCTGAAAATGCCCATCCATTGGGTGGTGTGAAAACAGCCTCCCACATCTGATCGAAAGGTCGTCATTGAGCTGTCGATTTCCCCGTGGAGTCGACAGCATTTTTTTATCCGCGGTCTTCGATGTTATCGATCTGCTTGAAGCGTTCGATCAGAAAGTCGATCAGGCTGCGTACCCGGGCTGACAGGTGCAGTTGCTGCGGGTAGACCGCATACACGTCTGCGCGGGTGGGGGTATGGTCCTCCATCACCAGGCGCAGCCGCCCGCTGCGCACATAGCGGGCGATGTCCCACTCGGCGCGCAGCAGCACACCGTAACCCTCCAGCGCCCAGTTCAGGGCGACCTCACCGTCGTTGCAACCCAGGGCCCCGCGAACCTTGATGCTCTCGGTCCGCCCGCCGTTGTTGAAGTTCCATACACCGTAGGGGGATTCGTTCTGGCGAATGAAAATGCAGTTGTGGTTTTGCAGGTCGGAGAGTTTTTCCGGGGTCCCATGCTTATCCAGATAAATCGGCGAAGCGCACAGCAACCGCCGGTTTGAGGCAATCTTGCGGGCATGTAGCGCAGCGTCCGGCAGCGTGCCGAAGCGAATGCCCAAGTCGAAGCCGTGGGTGGCGAGATCCAGCGGGTGGTCACTGATTTCCAACTGGATTTCCACCTCCGGATAACGGGCGTAGAAAGCCGCCAGCGCAGGGCCGATATGCCGACGGCCGAAACCCAGTGAGGCGTTCACCCGGATCAGCCCCTTGGGCGTGGCGCGGCTGCTGCTGACCAGCTGCTCCATTTCGTCGACCTGGGTAAGAATGCGCGCGGTATGCGCGTAATACAGTTCACCCTCGGGGGTAAGGCTCATGGAGCGGGTCGTGCGGTTGACAAGCTGAACCCCCAGCCGTGCCTCCAGCGAAGCCAGGCGCTTACTGACGGCCGGTGGCGTCACGCCAAGCTCCCTGGCGGTGGCGACCAGGCTGCCCTGTTTAGCCAGCAGGAAGAAAAAACCCAAGTCCTGGGTGTTCGTCATTCATGACTCCAGATTAATTATCGCGTTGTTTTACGCTAAACCATCGCTTGCGTTTCAATACATATACTCCAGCCGATCCTGCGCGAAAAGCCTTTGTGTCCATGCGGTTTTCGCAGACGTGAGCGATTGGCCGGGCACGAGCCGTGAGGATCGCGGGCCTGGTTTTTACTGAGAGGAGGGTGATGCAAGGACGTGCGGTCCAGGCGTGGCAGGAAGGCTCAGGACATTGGCAGGAAAGGGTGTTGCTGAGGGCATTACATGGGATCGGGAAGCACAACCTGTGGCGAGGGAGCTTGCTCCCGTTGGGGCGCGCAGCGGCCCTGCTCTTTGTTTAAAAAAAACAGGGGGCTGCTGCGCAGCCCAACGGGAGCAAGCTCCCTCGCCACAGGTGATCTGTTCGTACTTGAGTGAACAGAATCACCCACCCGCGGATCATTTAATAAAGCGTACCTGGGCGTTGATCTTCTCGATGATCGACCCTTTGCGTTCGTTGAAGCGCACCTTGTTCTGTTCGAAGAGGTTGTTGCCCTTGGTGTCGATGGAAATGATCAGTGGGCCGAACTCGCGTACCCGGTTCACCCAAAGGGTTTCCGGCATGCCCAGGTCCTGCCACTCGGCGCGCTCGATTTCCTCCACCTTGGTGGCGGCCAATACCGCGCAACCACCCGGGAACACCGCATGCACCGCCTTGTTTTCCAGGCAGCCAGCGGTTGTTTCAGGCCCCATGCCGCCTTTGCCGATGATCAGTTTGACCCCGGTTTGTTCGATGAACTGCTTCTCGAATTTTTCCATGCGCATGCTGGTGGTCGGCCCGATGGACACCATCTCGAAGTTGCCATCATCTTTCTTGCGCACAATGGGGCCGGCATGGAAAATCGCGCCACCGCGCAGGTCTACCGGCAGCTCGCGCTTGAGCTCGATCAGGCGACGGTGCGCCACATCACGGCAGGTCACCAGTTGGCCTGTGAGGTACACCACGTCACCGACGTTCAGACCGGCCAGGTCCTCGTCCTTGATAGGGGTATTAAGGACTTTGATCACAGTACTACTCCTTCATGGGAGAGGATGTCGTAGGACAGGTCGGCGTTGATGCGGATCTTTCCGCGCCGATGCGCCCAGCAACCGGTGGACACGGCCACGCCAATGGTGGAAGGGTGACGCGCCGATGACTCGATGTTCACCCCCATCACACTGCTGTTACCGGTCAGGCCCTGCGGGCCGATGCCCACCTCGTTCAACCCTTCCTCCAGTAATTGCTCCATGAGTGCCGCGCTTTCGTTCGGGTGGCTGGAGTCCACCGGGCGCAGAATCGCCCGCTTGGACAAACGGGCAGCCGTCTCCACCGACGTCGAGACGCCCACGCCAACCAACAGTGGCGGGCAGGCATTGACGCCGCGCGACGTAATGACGTCAAAGACAAACTCGGTGATGCCTTCATAACCCTGACCGGGCATCAACACCTTCGCCGAGCCAGGCAACGTGCAACCGCCACCGGCCATGTACACATCGATCAATGCATAGTCGGCATCCGGAATGATCTCCCAGTCCAGCCACGGAATCTTCGAGCCAGTGTTGGTGCCGGTGTTCTTCTCGATAAAGGTCTCCACTGCGTTATGGCGCAGGGGACCCTTGATGGTGGCCTCGCGCGTGGCGTTTTCGAGGATGCTCTCCAGCTCGCCCAACAGCGGGAACCGGGCGCCAGCGCTGATGAAGTACTGAATCACCCCGGTGTCCTGACAGCTGGGCCGATCCAGCTTGTCGGCGTAGTCCTGGTTCTCGGCCATGGAGTCATAGACAGCAATGGCCAATGGATTGGTTTCCGCTGCGCGCAACTGGGCAGTCTTTTTCTTCACGTCGGTGGGCAGGCGCTTGCCGATATAGGCCGTGAACTTGGCCATCACATCAGTCAGCGAATCAACGGCTGAGTCTTTATCCACTTTGATTTCCTCACTGCATCTCAAGGCTTGTTTTTTTGTTTGGAGCTTTTGGTTGTGCAAAAGGACGCCGGCATGCCCAAGGGGCAATTCCATATGAAAGATGTGGTTAAGGCGCTGAATTAAAATTATCAGCTGAGCTAAAAGGATTGAATGGGGTCGTGGTTATTACACTGTTTACTTAAAGTTAATTATCGGGAGTGAAGTCGAGAGACGGATTGCTGGGTTGGAAAGACGCGTGAAATGGCTTTGGACGAGGGATGTGAATCGGGCATGGGGGAGTAGGTGAGAACCGGGCATCTCAACAGTGGGTATCGATTTTGATGGATTGCATTTGATCGGAAACGGACGACGGCTCAGGGGTGTGAGGTGTTGCGAGTAGGTCAGGAGGGGATGGCTTCTTCGGTTTAATTCCATGAAGCATTGCGGGTGGCCTGAATGGCTGCCACTGGCTGCTTTCTGCCTGTGGCGGCCGGCTGAAAACGACCGGTCATTCGTGACGGGCAGAAAACGGCCAAAATCTTCCCGTCACAACAGACCGGAAATGGCCCAAAGCTCTCATCGTAAGTCCACAAAAGGAGGGCATGTTTTCGCTGTTTTCAGCGTCGCGCAGACAGCTGTTGCGGCGCCAGAAATGCATCGTGGAAATAGTTACGAAACGCCTGCATCGCCGGGCTGAATTCGCGCTCGCGATGCCACGCCAGTCCGACACTCATCGGCGTCACCTTGTCGGTGACTGTCAGGGTTTCGATGCGTTTTCCTTCCAGTGACCAGGGGCGGTGCACCAGGTCCGAGAGGATTGCCACGCCGCTGCCATTGGCGACCATGCTGCGCACCGCTTCGACTGAACTGGTACGCACCCGCACGTTTGGCTGCTGATGCGCATGTTCCCAGTAGCGCATGGCGCTTTGTTCGGCTTCGTCGACGGTCAGCAGGATGTAGGGCTCTTTTGCGACGTCGGCGAGGCTGACGGCCGAGCGTTCGCATAGCGGATGATGGCTGGGCAACCAGAGCCGACGCTCGGAATTGAAGAGGATTTCCGAGACGATGTCCGGGTGCGTCAGGTTCGCGGTCAGCACCACTGCCATGTCGAAGCGACCCTCCAGCAGGCCTTCCTCGATGGCCGTGCGCTCCTGTTCGTGGACCTCGATTGCCACGTCCGGGTGCCAGTGTTCAAGGCGTTGCAGGTGGTGCGGCAGGAAGTACCCGATCACCGTGTAACTCGCTGCCAATCGCAACAGGCCACTGGCGCGAATGTCCGGCAGCGGGCTGTTCAACGCGTCATCGACGCTGCGCAGAATCACATAGGCACGATTGAGAAAGTGCCGACCGGCATCGGTCAGGCTCATGCCCTGGGCCGAGCGCTGGAACAACAGTGTGCCGAGAATCCCCTCCAGTTCCTTGATCGCGGTGGTCACCGCCGACTGGGAAATATTCAAATGAATCGCGGCTTGCGAGATTTGCCCGATTTCGGCCGTAGCGACGAAATAGCGGACCTGGCGCAGGGTCAGTGACATGAAAACTCCGGACGAAGTATCTGTTTTTCAGAAGATGGCCTATCTGATAATAGATCTTCCCAAGGGGGTGGCTGGAATTTAACGTGGTCTGCATGAAGTCACAAGCGTCAGGAGCAAGCGTCATGCAGGCAGTAGATTTCAACTCGGACATGGGCGAAGGCTTCGGTCCATGGACCATCGGCGACGGCGTCGACAATGAACTGATGGCCTTCATCAGCTCGGCCAACATCGCCACCGGTTTTCATGCCGGCGATCCCGGCACCATGCGTCGCACGGTCGAACGGGCGAAAAGCCTGGGCGTGGCCATCGGCGCGCATCCAGGGTTTCGCGACCTGGTCGGTTTTGGCCGCCGACATATCAATGCCCCGGCGCAGGAACTGGTCGACGACATGCTTTACCAGTTGGGTGCCTTGCGTGAACTCGCCCGGGTTCAAGGCGTGGCGCTGCAACACATCAAACCCCATGGCGCGTTGTACATGCACCTGGCCCGGGACGAGGAAGCCGCCCGTTTGCTGGTGGAGAACCTGCAGCGCCTGGAGCCTGAGTTGCTGCTGTATTGCATGCCCGACTCGGTGATCTGGCGCGTCGCCAAAGAGTTGGGGCAACCGGTGATTCGCGAGTTCTATGCCGACCGCGAATACGACTTGAGCGGCTCCATCGTCTTCACCCGCAACGTGCGCGCCTACGACCCTGCCCAGGTGGCAGCACGTGTGCTGCGGGCCTGCCAGGAAGGTGTGGTGCGCACGGTCGAAGGTGAAGACCTGGCGATTGAATTCGACTCCATTTGTTTGCACAGCGACACCCCTGGTGCTCTGTCGTTGGTTGAGGCCACACGCAGAGCGCTGGATAACGCCGGGATCAAGGTTCGCGCTCCGCGCTGAAGCTGGACGAATGACCCGGCACACAGACGCCAGGGATTGAATACCGACTCATTTTTGCCTGCCTTTCTACAACTATTCCAAAAGGAACAGACATGGCCGAACACACTGTCATCACCCCATTGCCAGGAACCTTCTATCGCAAAGCCACACCTGAATCGGCGAACTACGTCGAGGTCGGCGCGCAAGTCAGCGCCGACACGGTGATTGGCCTGATCGAGGTCATGAAGCAGTTTTCCGAACTGACCGCCGGGACGGCCGGTCGCCTCAACGCCTTCCTGGTAGAAGACGGTGATCCGGTGGAGCCGGGTCAGGTCATCGCAACACTCGACGACGAGTGAGGGCACGATCATGACTCAAGGCATTCGTAAATTACTGATCGCCAACCGCGGCGAGATTGCCGTGCGGATTATCCGTGCCGCCAGGGAGCTGGGGATTCCCACCGTTGCTGCGTGCAGCGAAGCGGACGTCGATTCCCAGGCGGCGCGCATGGCCGACGAGGTGCACATTCTCGGCCCGGCACGCGCCGATAAAAGTTACCTGAACGTCGAGGCATTACTGGGAGCCTTGAAAGCTACGGGCGCCAACGCGGTCCATCCGGGATATGGTTTTCTCTCGGAGAGCGCCGATTTCGCCGAAGCGGTGCTCGCGGCCGGTGCCATTTTCGTTGGACCAAGCCCCGATACCATCCGCCGCATGGGCGACAAGGCCGAGGCGCGGCGTACTGCGCAGGAGGCCGGCGTACCGGTGGTGCCGGGTTCGCCCGGTGAACTGTTCGACGTCGCGTCGGCGCTCGAGGCTGCCGAATCGGTCGGCTATCCACTGTTGATCAAGGCTTCGGCCGGTGGCGGCGGGCGCGGTATTCGGCTGGCGGAAAACGCCGAGCAACTGAGCGAAGAATTTCCCCGTTCCCAGCGCGAGGCACAGGCAGCATTCGGCAACGGCGCGGTGTATCTGGAGCGGTTTATCAGCCGCGCCCGGCACATCGAAGTACAGGTGTTGGGCGATGGACAGCACGCCGTGCATTTGTTCGAGCGCGAATGTTCGTTGCAACGACGTCGGCAGAAGATCTTTGAAGAAGCACCGTCGCCGGCCCTCGATCCGCAGCAGCGCGAGACGCTTTGCACCAGCGCCGTACGCTTGGCCGAGTCGCTGGGCTACAAGGGCGCCGGCACCCTGGAATACCTGTACGACGATGCCACCGGCGAGTTTTTCTTTATCGAGATGAACACGCGGATTCAGGTTGAGCACCCGGTCAGCGAGCTGATCACCGGTATTGACCTGGTTCAGGCCATGTTGCGCATTGCCGGTGGTGAGCCGCTGGGCTTCAAGCAAAGCGACATCCAGCTCCAAGGTGCCGCGTTGCAAATGCGCCTGAATGCCGAGGACCCGGCACGGGATTTCTTCCCCAGCCCCGGTCTGGTCGAATCGTTGATCTGGCCGCAAGGCAAGGGCGTTCGCGTTGACACCCATCTCTATCAAGGTTACCGCGTGCCGCCGTACTATGACTCGCTGCTGGCCAAGCTGATTGTCCATGGCTGTGATCGTGCCGAGGCCCTGGCTCGCGCACGGGTGGCAGTAGAGCAAACCACGCTCACCGGCATGGCCAACACCTTGGCGCTGCACGGAGAATTGCTGGAACAACCGTGGCTGCACAGCGCCGACTTTCACACCGGCACCCTGGAAACCTGGCTGGCCGAGCGCCGCAGCGGAGGTGAAGCATGAGTACTCCCATCCGCTACAGCTTTGGCGCCGATGAGCATTTGTTTGCCGAAGTCAGCGACAGCATGTCCCTGGACGCGTTCTTCAAAGGACTGGCCGTCACCCGCGCCGTGGAACGGCTGACGCTGGATGGCGTGCTCGATATCTGCCTGGCCAACGCCTCATTCCAGATTCGTTTCGACCCGGATCGCATCGCCCCTCACACCTTGCTCGAAGCGGTAAAAATCGCCGAGGCCGGAGCCGTTGCCGAGCGCACTTTGCAGACGCGGATTATCGAGATTCCGGTGCTCTACAACGATCCCTGGACCCACGAAACCCTGATGCGTTTTCGCGACCGCCATCAAGACCCGAGCGCCACGGACCTGGAATACGCCGCACGAATCAACGGTCTGGCCGACGTCGATGCATTCATCGCGGCCCACAGTGGCGCGCCGTGGTTTGTCTCGATGGTCGGCTTCGTTGCCGGGCTGCCGTTCATGTTCCAGATGGTCGAGCGCGAGCGTCAGTTGCAGGTGCCCAAGTACCTGCGTCCGCGCACCGACACACCGAAATTGACCCTTGGTCACGGCGGTTGCTTTGGTTGCATTTACTCGGTGCGCGGCGCCGGCGGTTATCAGATGTTTGGCGTCACGCCCGCGCCGATCTACGACCCGCAACAGAACCTCGCGTACCTGAAAGAACACATGGTGTTTTTCCGTCCAGGCGACATCGTGCAGTTCAAACCGATGGACCGTGAAGCCTACGACCACGCGGTGGCCGAAGTGGAAGCCGGTTGTTTTGATCTGCGGATTCGGCCAGTGGAGTTTTCGCTGGACGCGTTCCTCGCCGATCCCGTTGGCTATCCCAAGTCGTTGCAGGAGGTGTTGGCATGATCAAGGTCCTCAAACCCGGCCTCGCCACTTCGGTACAAGACCTGGGCCGCGAAGGGTATTACCACTTGGGCATTCCGCCATCCGGCGCGCTGGATCAATACGCCTTGAGCGCGGCCAATCAACTGGTCGGCAACCCGGCAGGTTTGGCGGCGCTGGAATGCACGCTGCTCGGGCCTGAGTTGGAGTTTCAGCAGGATGCATTGGTGGCGGTCAGCGGCGCGCACATGACGCCACGGGTCGATGGCGTGGAAATGCACCACGACACCGCGTTCATGGTGAAAGCCGGGCAAGTACTGCGCTTTGACTTTCCCAAGGCCGGTGCTCGTGCCTACGTGGCGGTGGCTGGCGGCATTGATGTGCCGGTGGTGCTCGGCAGTCGCTCCACCTATGCGCTGGGCGCGCTCGGCGGTTTTCAGGGGCGACGCCTGATTGCAGGCGACGAATTGCCGGTGGGCATCGCCAGTGGCAGGAGCCGCGCCGGGGCCAGTTTGCCCATGGCGTTACGGCAATCATTGGGTGGCGAAATCACCCTGCGGGTGGTGCCCGGCTTGTACTACCACCGCTTGACCGAATCGGCGGCGAAGAGCTTTTTCGCCGAGCCGTGGACGGTCGGTTCGGAAGCCGACCGCATCGGCTATCGCTTCAAGGGCGGTAGTGCGCTGAGCTTTCAGCCCCGGGAGCAGCCGTTCGGTGCCGGTTCTGATCCGTCGAACATCGTCGACAGTTGCTACCCGATCGGTTCGATCCAGGTGCCCGCCGGGCTCGAACCCATCGCGCTGCACCGTGATGCGGTGTCCGGTGGCGGCTACGCGATGATTGGCACGGTGATCAGCGCCGACCTCGATTTGATCGGCCAGATGCAACCCAACCAGAAGGCCCGCTTTGTCGCGGTAACCCTCGAAGAGGCGCTGGAAGCGCGACGTTCCTATAAGAAAAAACTCAGCTGCCTGAGCAAGCTGTTCCCTTCCTGATTCTGCCCGCCGTCTAGCGCGGGCCATGCCAAACGGTACGCCAACGCCGCACTTCGGTGCGGTGACGGCTGCCCGCGCTTCAACCTTTGACTGGTTTTGGAGTTCACGCATATGGCTGCTTTATCGCAATCGAGTCAAACCGGGCAAGACCCGGCGCATCATCCTGTTCCCACCGAAGCGCGCATGGGGCGACTGTCCCTGACCATGGCCTGGTGGGCGGTGTGCAGTGCAATGTTTTACATCGTGGTGGGTGCTTCATTGGCGTTGTCGTTCGGTGCGCGCAATGCGCTGATCGGCATGGTCCTGTCGGTGATCAGTTATGGACTGGTCAACAGCGTGCTCAGCCGCTTTGCGATTCGCAGTGGTTTGTCGGTGGCGTTGTTTTCACGGCTGTTGTTCGGCAGCACCGGGGCGTGCCTGGCGACATTGATTTTCTTCTCGACCGCGATCTATTACGCGGTGTTCGAAGGTTCGGTGATCGCCGTCGCGCTCAATCACCTGTACCCGGAACTGGTCTATCCGCTGGCGGCATTGGTGGTGGTGCTCTACAGCGTGCCGATGATCCTGGGCAGCGTGCAGCACTGGCTGGACAAGCTCAACGGTGTGTTGCTGCCGGTGTATCTCGGTGGTTTGCTGGTGGCGGTGGGGCTATCGATCAGCCGTTATGGCTAAAAA